>NZ_CP192507.1:0-10000 GCF_050613145.1 Lysinibacillus sp. LZ02
TTGGAACATTTAGAGCAATTATGGAATAACGTCCTAGCGCAAGTCGAACAAAAGATTTCAAAACCAAGCTTCGAAACATGGCTTAAATCAACTAAACTTCTTTCCTATAAGGGATCTAACGTGACCATTGCAGCTCCAAATTCATTTGCACGCGACTGGTTGGAAAATCACTATGTTCACTTGATTACAGGCATTTTAACGGAACTTACAGGGGAAGACTTGCTCATCAAATTCGTTGTTCAAAAAGATCGGGGGACTGAAGATTTCGAGCTCCCAGCACCAAAAATTCAAGGAAAGTCAAACGATCAACATGATATTTCGCCAGGAATGCTTAATCCGAAATACACGTTTGATACATTCGTTATTGGATCAGGGAATCGATTTGCACACGCTGCTTCACTAGCTGTTGCTGAAGCACCCGCCAAAGCCTATAACCCTTTTTTCATTTATGGAGGCGTAGGGCTTGGAAAAACGCACTTAATGCACGCAATCGGTCATTACGTATTAGAACAAAATCCGAATGCCAAAGTAGTGTATTTATCATCTGAAAAATTTACAAATGAATTTATTAACTCCATACGTGACAATAAAGCGATCGATTTTCGTAATAAATACCGCAATGTTGACGTACTGTTAATAGACGATATCCAATTTTTAGCCGGTAAAGAATCTACACAAGAAGAATTTTTCCATACATTTAATACATTACATGAGGAATCTAAACAAATTGTTATATCAAGTGACCGTCCACCAAAAGAAATTCCGACATTGGAGGATCGCTTACGTTCACGCTTTGAATGGGGACTCATTACAGACATTGCCCCACCTGATTTAGAAACACGTATCGCCATTTTGCGTAAAAAGGCCAAAGCAGATGGGCTTGATATTCCAAATGAAGTAATGCTATATATAGCAAATCAAATTGATTCCAATATTCGTGAATTAGAAGGGGCTTTAATACGGGTCGTTGCTTACTCTTCTTTAGTACATGAGGAAGTGACGCCGGAACTTGCTGCTGCTGCATTAAAAGATATTATGCCAAATGCAAAACCGCGCATGATTTCGATTTTAGATATTCAAAATGCTGTAGGAGAGCATTATAATATTCGTTTAGAAGATTTTTCAGCAAAGAAACGTACAAAATCAATCGCTTTTCCACGGCAAGTAGCCATGTACTTATCGCGTGAACTCACTGATTTTTCATTGCCTAAAATTGGGGAAGAATTTGGTGGGCGTGATCATACAACCGTCATTCATGCTCATGAAAAAATTGCTTCACTGCTTAAAACCGATCAACAATTACAGCAAGATATTAAACAAATTCGCAATATGCTAGGTAAGTAATGTTGTGGATAAAATATGTATTTTTCAACTAAGTTATGCACAGTCTATCTACATGTGGATAGACTGATTTTATGCCTTTAAAACATACTTATCCACAAATCCACAGGACCTATTACTATATCTATTAATCTTTTAAATAATAAATAATTATATAAGCGAGGTAAAAATGATGAAATTTGAGATTATGCGCGATTATTTATTAGCAGGTTTGAATGATGTAATGAAAGCCGTTAGCTCAAAAACAACTGTGCCTATTTTGACAGGTATTAAAATCGATGTAACAAACGAAGGAGTTAGTTTAACAGGTAGCGATCAAGATATTACAATCCAGACATTTATTCCAGCTGAAGAAAACGGCGAACAAATTATGACGATTACAACAACAGGCTCTATTGTATTACAAGCACGTATGTTCAATGAAATCGTCCGTAAATTGCCAACTAACGATGTTGAAATTGAAGTAACAAATGGCTTTGCTACGTATATTCGCTCTGGTAAGTCAGAGTTCCATTTAATTGGACAAGATGCAATTGAATATCCACTATTACCAGAGATCTCAGCAGCAGAACGCTTTACAATTCCTGCAGATTTGTTAAAATCAATTATTCGAGAAACAGTTTTTGCTGTCGCAACATCAGAGAGTAGACCTGTATTAACAGGGGTAAATTGGAATATCCAAGACGGCGAATTAGTGTGTGTTGCAACAGATAGTCATCGTTTAGCGCGCCGAAAAACAAAATTAGAGCAATTACCTTCAGGGGTATCTAGTGTAGTTATCCCAGGTAAAAGTTTAAATGAATTAAACAAAATTTTAGAAGATTCTACAAACCCTGTACAAATTGTTATGACTAATCAACAAGTTCTTTTTAAAGCGGATAACATGTTGTTCTTTTCACGTTTACTAGAAGGGAATTACCCTGATACATCACGTTTAATACCTGAGAGCTATCAAACAAATGTCACGATTAACGGGAAAGCATTATTACAAGCTATTGATCGTGCATCCCTTTTAGCACGTGAAGATCGCAACAACGTTGTTCGTCTGGAAACGTTAGAAGGAAATGCAATTGAAATTTCATCGAATTCTCCTGAAATTGGGAAAGTACAAGAACAAATACAAGTAGAATCACTTGAAGGAGATACGTTAAAAATTTCATTTAGCGCAAAATACATGATGGAAGCATTAAAAGCCATTGATGGGCAAGATGTAATCATTCAATTTACTGGTGCAATGCGTCCATTCATTTTACGTGCTGTTCATGATGATTCTATTCTCCAATTAATCTTACCTGTACGCACATATTAAACACATGACGATGTTTTATTAGTTATTTATTTTAGAGTTAAGTAAAGAGAAGAGAGTTGCTTCAAAAACGAATTGAAGCAACTCTCTTTTACTTCTTAAACACTTTTTTGGTATGATAAAAGGATAAAGCTTGTTAACCGGAGGATGAATTATTTTGAAGGACATCATAATTGATACAGAGTTTATAACACTAGGCCAGCTATTAAAAATAACAGATGCAATTAGTTCTGGCGGAATGGCTAAGTGGTTTTTATCAGAAAATGCTGTGTATGTGAATGGTGAAGTAGACGATCGCCGTGGACGTAAATTGCGTGACGGAGATGTTGTGAACATTCCAGGCATAGGTCGTTTCCGTATTGTGAATGAAATTGGAGACTAATAATGAATATTGAGCGTTTACAGCTAACTAACTATCGAAATTATGAGTCACTTGCTCTTGAATTTTCTCCAAAGATTAATGTCTTCATCGGTGAAAATGCACAGGGTAAAACAAATGTGATGGAATCAATTTATGTACTCGCAATGGCAAAATCTCACCGTACATCGAACGATAAAGAATTAATACGTTGGGAACGAGACTATGGTAAAATAGAAGGTGTTGTACAGAAACGTTATGGCAGTATTCCGATACAATTAACTGTATCTAAAAAGGGAAAAAAAGGGAAGGTCAATCATATCGAACAATCGCGCCTTAGTGAATACGTTGGGCAGATGAATGTTGTGATGTTTGCTCCTGAAGATTTAAATGTTGTAAAAGGAAGCCCGCAAATACGACGTCGTTTTATCGATATGGAAATTGGGCAAATCTCGCCGGTGTATTTACATGATTTATTAACTTTCCAAAAAATTCTAAAACAGCGTAATCATTTATTAAAGACAAACCAAGGGCGTACGGCACTCGTAAATGATGTGATGTTTGACGTTTATACAGAACAATATATTCAAGCTGCTGTGAAGATTATCCGCAAGCGTTATGAGTTTATGGAGCTATTACAAGCTTGGGCTGAACCTATTCATGCAGGGATTTCACAAGGGAAAGAAAAGCTTATAATTAAGTATCGAGCGGTAAGTGGTATGGACGCAGAGTGGTCTGTTGAAAAGATGGCAGCACATCTTGAAGAGAAAATGGCAGAGGCAAAAAAAAGGGAAATTGAACGTGGTGTAACATTAGTAGGTCCGCATAGAGATGATTTACAATTTTTTGTAAATGACTATGACGTACAAGTGTACGGTTCGCAAGGGCAACAAAGAACCACGGCACTATCACTTAAGTTAGCTGAAATTGAATTGATTAAGCAAGAAACAAAAGAAGCGCCCATTTTACTATTGGACGACGTATTATCAGAGTTGGACGATTATCGTCAATCACATTTATTAAATACAATTCAAGGTGAAGTACAAACATTTGTTACAACGACAAGTGTAGATGGGATTCACCATGAAACAATTCAAAACGCAAAAATGTTCCATGTGAAACAAGGAACGATCGAACAATAACATAAGGCTTAATGTTATTTATATAGAGGCATACTGAAGTTACGAAAGAGTAGGTGGACAAGGTGGCTTTAGAGGAAAATAAAGTACAGCAAAATTATGATGCTGACCAAATACAAGTATTAGAGGGCTTAGAAGCGGTACGAAAGCGTCCAGGTATGTACATTGGTTCAACGAGTTCAAAAGGCTTGCATCATCTTGTATGGGAAATTGTTGATAATAGTATTGATGAAGCATTAGCAGGGTTTTGTACAGATATTACTGTAGCAATTGAGCCGGATAACTGGATTCGCGTTGAGGATAATGGCCGAGGAATTCCTGTAAGCGTGCAAGAAAAAATGGGCTTACCAGCTGTTGAAGTTATTATGACAGTACTGCATGCCGGTGGTAAATTTGGCGGCGGCGGATATAAAGTATCAGGTGGTTTACATGGTGTAGGGGCATCTGTTGTAAATGCTTTATCTATTGCTACAGAAGTATATGTAAAACGTGATGGACATATTCATGCAATTAAATTTGAGCGCGGTCAAACAGTACAACCGTTAGCCATTATTGGGGATGCGGAAGAAACAGGTACAATAACGCGCTTTAAAGCTGACAGTGAAATTTTCCGTGAAACAACAGCGTATGAATACGATATTTTAGCAACACGTTGTCGCGAATTAGCCTACTTAAATCGAGGTATTCGTATTATCATTCGTGACGAGCGAGAAACAGAAGTACGTGAAAATGTATTCTACTACGAAGGTGGTATTCGCTCTTATGTAGAACATTTAAATGCAAATAAAGAGCCTATTCATGATCCGATTGATGTTTCAGGTGAAAAAGACGGTATTTCAGTTGAAATAGCGATGCAGTACAATGCAGGCTTCTCATCAACTATTATGTCTTTTGCAAACAATATCAACACATATGAAGGCGGTACACACGAATCGGGCTTTAAAACAGCGCTAACACGTGTTATTAATGACTACGCACGTAAAGCTAACTTAATTAAAGATAACGAGGCTAATTTAACAGGGGAAGATGTTCGGGAAGGGTTAACCGCTATTGTTTCTGTAAAACATCCTGATCCACAATTTGAAGGGCAGACTAAAACAAAGTTAGGTAACTCTGAAGTCAGTCAAATTACGAACCAGCTATTTGCAGAAGGGTTTGAACGCTTTATGCTTGAAAACCCTTCTGTTGCACGTCAAGTTGTTGAAAAAGGAACAATGGCGGCACGTGCACGTGTTGCAGCGAAAAAAGCACGTGAATTTACACGTCGGAAATCAGCGCTTGAAGTATCAAGCTTGCCAGGGAAACTAGCGGACTGCTCATCAACCAATCCGGCAGAATGTGAAATTTATATTGTAGAAGGTGACTCTGCAGGTGGTTCAGCAAAATCTGGTCGTGATCGTCACTTCCAAGCCATTTTGCCACTACGCGGTAAGATTTTAAATGTGGAGAAAGCGCGTTTAGATAAGATTCTTTCTAATGCTGAAATTCGTGCAATGATTACAGCGTTTGGCACAGGTATTGGAGAAGAATTCAATTTAGAAAAAGCACGCTATCATAAAATCGTTATTATGACGGATGCCGATGTCGATGGTGCGCATATTCGTGTATTACTATTAACATTCTTCTTCCGCTTTATGCGCCCATTAATCGAAGCCGGTTATGTGTACGCTGCGAAGCCACCACTTTATCAAGTGAAGCAAGGAAAACATGTAGAATACTGTTATTCAGATAAAGAATTAGAAGAGATTTTAGCACGTTTACCGAAAATGCCAAAACCGAATGTACAACGTTACAAAGGTCTTGGTGAGATGAATGCAGAACAACTTTGGGATACAACGATGGATCCAGAGCACCGTACATTAATTCGAGTAGAGCTTGATGATGCAATTGAAGCTGATAAAATTTTCGATCATTTAATGGGCGATGAAGTTGCACCTCGTCGTGATTTTATTGAGGAAAATGCAGTATACGTGCAAGACTTGGATATTTAGTGCAATTGGAAGGAGGTCCTTATTTTGTCTGATATTCAGCATGGAAACATTGAGTCAAGAAATATTACAACTGAAATTAAAACATCATTTTTAAGTTATGCGATGAGTGTAATTGTTTCACGTGCATTACCGGATGTACGTGACGGTTTAAAACCTGTACATCGTCGTATTTTATTCGGTATGCAGGAACTAGGAAACACAGCAGATAAACCGTATAAAAAGAGTGCACGTATTGTCGGGGACGTCATGGGTAAATTCCACCCACATGGGGACTCTTCTATTTACGAGGCAATGGTACGTATGGCGCAAGATTTTAGCTATCGCTATATGTTAGTGGATGGTCATGGTAACTTTGGTTCTATTGATGGCGATGGTGCTGCGGCAATGCGTTATACAGAGTCACGTATGTCAAAAATCGCGATGGAAATGCTACGTGACATTAACAAAGATACGATTGATTATGAACCGAACTATGATGGTAGTGAAAATGAACCAAAAGTATTACCGGCTCGTTATCCAAACCTTCTAGTCAATGGTGCTGCAGGGATTGCCGTTGGTATGGCAACCAATATTCCACCACATCAATTAGGTGAAACAATCGATGCCGTATTAGCTGTTTCAGAAAATCCAGCCATTACAACAGAAGAATTAATGGAGATTATGCCAGGACCAGATTTCCCAACAGGGGGCATTATTTTAGGCCGTTCTGGTATTCGTCGTGCGTATGAAACAGGGCGCGGCTCGATTATCATTCGTGCGAAAGTTGAAATTGAACAAACATCGAGCGGGAAAGAAACGATTTTAATTCATGAGTTACCTTACCAAGTAAATAAGGCGAAGCTAATTGAGAAAATTGCCGAGCTTGTTCGTGATAAAAAAATCGATGGTATCACGCATTTACGTGACGAATCAGACCGTCGTGGTATGCGTGTTGTAATTGAAATTCGCCGTGATGCCAATGCCAATGTTGTCTTAAATAACTTATTTAAACAAACGGCGATGCAATCAAGCTTTGGTATTAATATGCTGGCTTTAGTAGATGGCCAACCAAAAGTACTTAGTTTAAAAGAGATGTTATATCATTACTTAGAACATCAAAAGATTGTCATTACGCGTCGTACAGCGTTTGAACTTCGTAAAGCAGAAGATCGTGCTCATATTTTAGAGGGTTTACGTATTGCACTGGATCATATTGATGAGATTATTAACATTATCCGTAGTTCCCGTAGTGGGGATGAGGCTAAACCTGTGCTAATGGAGCGTTTCAATTTAACAGAGCGACAAGCACAAGCAATTTTAGATATGCGTTTAGTGCGTTTGAGTGGATTAGAGCGTGAGAAAATCGAAGCTGAATATCAAGAATTACAAGTGCTAATTGCAGAATTAAAAGCGATTTTAGCAGATGAGGCGAGAGTCGTAGAAATTATTCGTAATGAGTTAACAGAAATTAAAGAACGATTCAATGATAAGCGTCGTACAGAAATTACTTCTGGCGGTTTAGAAACGATTGAAGATGAAGATTTAATTCCACGTGAAAACTCTGTTGTGACATTAACACATAATGGCTATATTAAACGTCTAGCAGCGAACACATATCGTAGTCAGAAGCGTGGGGGTCGTGGTGTACAAGGAATGGGAACAAACGAAGATGATTTTGTAGAGCATCTACTATCCACTTCTACACATGATACAATCTTATTCTTTACTTCAAAGGGTCGTGCATTTAAAGCAAAAGGTTACGAAATCCCTGAATTTGGACGTACAGCGAAAGGGTTACCAATCGTTAATCTGTTAAATATCGAAAAAAATGAGCACGTCACAGCCATGATTCGTGTAGAATCATTTGATAAAGATGCATACTTCATTTTTACAACGAAGACAGGTATTACAAAACGTACACCAGTGTCGCAATTCGCGAATATCCGTACAAATGGTCTAATTGCTATTAGTTTACATGAAGAGGATGATTTAATCTCAGTTCGTTTAACAGATGGACATAAACAAGTGGTGATTGGTACACATGATGGGATGCTAGTTCGCTTCAAAGAGGATGATATTCGTTCGATGGGCCGTACAGCTGCAGGCGTCCGTGGTATTAAATTACGCGATGGCGATTATGTAGTGGGTATGGAAATTTTAGAAGAAGGCCAAGAGATTCTAGTTGTAACAGAAAAAGGTTATGGAAAACGTACATCTGAATCTGAATACCGTTTACAAAGTCGCGGTGGTGTAGGGATTAAAACAATCCAAGTGACAGAAAAGAACGGACCGATGTGTGCGGTTAAGACAATTGATGGTTCAGAAGATGTTATGCTCATTACAATTAATGGTATGTTAATTCGTATGGATGTAAATGATATTTCTGTCATTGGTCGAAATACGCAAGGTGTTCGTTTAATTCGTCTTGGAGAAGATGAGTTAGTGGCTACCGTTGCAAAAGTAGAAAAAGAAGATACTGAAGATGCAGTTGATATAGAAGATTTAGAAGCATCCGAAGCAACAGCTGAATAATAGTGAGAGAAGGGACCGTCTGAAAAGACATTTTGAGACGGCACCTTGCGACGAGGATGGTGGCATTTTGATGTGACCACCGCAGGAGCAATATTTCTTAATGTGTAATTATTAAGGAGTAAAGGGGTGTCCAGAAAGTTTTTACTTTCTGGACACCCCCTTCTTTTTCAATATATAATGCAAAATATAAATTAGTTCTTACATTTGTTTACATACTTCGATACAATGAAAGAAAACTTTTTTGTTAAAGGTGGTTTTAACGTTGGAAGCTACATATGTGAATATATCAGAATTAAGATTAGGGAAAGTTGTAGCTGAAGATATTTTTGCTAATACACAATATCCGATAATTTTAAAAAATACTAAAATTAATCACGAGCATCTTCATGTTTTTAAAGCATTTCATATAAATAGAGTGCTTGTATTTAAAGGGCGGGAAGAAATCCTTGCTAAGGATGATGAAGAAATAGAAGTAATTATAGAAGTACCTGTACCGACAGTAACACCATTTGAACGTTTTTACAAAGAGGCAGTTGCTTATCTAAATAAAGAATTTAAAAATTGGCAAGCAGGGGCACGTGTTGATATTACAAAAGTTCGGAATGTCATGATTCCGTTAATTGAAGGTGTACTAGAAAAAAGATCTTATATATTTGATTTAAATAGTTATTCAAATGTGAAAGATTATCTATATCATCATTGTGTGGCAACAGGTTTAATTGCAGGTGTGATTACACAAAAACTGGGGTATGATCGCGGAACCGCAATTCAAATGGCTATTGCAGGTATGTTAGCTGACTGTGGAATGGCAAAGATTCCAACCCGTATTCGTGAAAAGAAAACATCGTTAACACCAGATGAATTTGTAGAAATACGTAAACATCCCGAATATAGCTATCAGATGGTAAAAGGCTTAACAGCTTTAAAAAAGGATATGAAAGAAGCAATTTTTCAACACCATGAACGTTTGGATGGAAGTGGGTATCCAAAAGGAGAAAGAGGATCGGTCATCACTATTTATTCGCAAATTATTGCAGTAGCAGACGTTTTCCATGCGATGACAAGTGAACGCTTATATCGCTCAAAACAATCACCTTTTAAAGTCATTGAAATGATTAAAGAAGAAGAGTTCGGAAAGTTTGATATTAAAGTTGTCCAAGCATTAATTGATATCATCGCCGATTTACCGATTGGAACACAGGTAGAGTTATCAAATTTAGAATATGCAGAAGTAATGTTCATTAATCGATATGCACTGACAAGACCGCTAGTAAAATTAATAAATACAGGTGAGATTATTGACTTATCGACTATTCGTAATTTCCATATTTCACGTATAATTACTAAAGGTTGA